>NZ_JBSGXZ010000001.1:746285-781372 GCF_053610285.1 Lentzea sp. NPDC054927 | reverse complement strand
GCTCAGCAGGGCGCCTCGCGGCACCGCCCCCGCACCCCCATACATCCAGTATGAGGATGCGGGGGCGGCACCGCGATGCACCCGTCTGACCGCGAATTCCCCGGCAACGTTCCGCGCCACACCACTAGATCAAAGCCCGAATCGCCCGCTCAAACCCGATGACGTGCTGAGAGGCCAGCTCGCCCGCCTTCTTGGCGTCACCCTCGATGATCGCGGTCAGCAGCGGCACGTGCTCGTCGACGTGACCGGCCATTCCGGACAGCCGGGGCAGGAACACGCACCAGATGCGCGTGGCCAGGTTGTCGTAGGAGATCAGCGTGTCCTCGAGGAACGGGTTGTGCACGCATCGGTAGATCGCGCGGTGCACACCGACGTCGTCGCGCAGCAGTTCGGTGTTGTCGCCCGGCCGGGCGGCGGTCTCCAACTGGGACCGCAGCTCGGTCAGTGCGGTCCGGTCGTCCGCCGTGGCCCGCTCGGCCGCGGCGGACGACGCCAGCGGTTCGAGGGTGCGGCGGACCTCGGAGATGTGGGAGAGGTCGGAGATGTTCACATCGGTGGCGAACGTGCCGCGGCGCGGGAAGGCGACGACGAGCCGTTCCTGCTCCAGCCGTTTCAGGGCCTCGCGGATCGGGGTGCGGCCGACACCGAGCTCGGCGCGCAGGCGGTCCTCGTTGATCGGCTCGCCCGGCCTGATCTCCAGCATCACCAGGCGATCGCGCAGGACGGCGTACGCCTGCTCGGTCATCGAGGCGGTGGCGGGCTCGTCGTTGACCCGTGCGTTCATGTGACCTACTGTACTGCACAGACTGATATACCAGTAGTCGACCAGATGATTTCGCTGGAGGCGCCGCCCATGACCAGCCCGCCCGGAGCACATCTGCCCGAGCACCCGGACTTCCTCTGGGAGAACCCGGAACCGAAGGCCTCCTACGACGTCGTGATCGTCGGCGGTGGTGGGCACGGCCTCGCCACCGCCTACTACCTCGCGAAGGTCCACGGCATCACCAACGTCGCGGTGCTGGAGAAGGGCTGGCTGGCCGGCGGCAACATGGCCCGCAACACCACGATCATCCGGTCCAACTACCTGTGGGACGAGAGCTCCGGGATCTACGAGCACTCGCTGAAGCTCTGGGAGGGCCTGGAGGAGGACCTCGGCTACCCGATCCTGTTCGACCAGCGCGGCGTGCTGAACCTCGCGCACAGCTTGCAGGACGTGCGGGACAGCGTGCGGCGGGTGAACGCGAACCGGCTCAACGGCATCGACGCGGAATGGGTGGATCCCCAGCAGGTCAAGGAGATCTGCCCGATCGTCAACATCTCGCCGGACGTCCGCTACCCGGTGCTGGGGGCGACGTACCAGCCGCGCGCGGGCATCGCCAAGCACGACTACGTGGCGTGGGGCTACGCACGGGCCGCGCACGCGATGGGCGTCGACCTCATCCAGAACTGCGAGGTCACAGGTCTGGAGACGGCCGGTGGCCGGATCACCGCGGTGGAGACGTCCCGGGGCCGGATTGCCGCGGGCAAGGTCGCGTTGTGCGTGGCCGGGCACAGCTCGGTGCTCGCGAAGATGGTCGGCCTGCGGCTCCCGCTCGCCTCGCACCCGTTGCAGGCGCTGGTCTCCGAGTTGCTCGAACCCGTGCACCCGACCGTGGTCATGTCCAACGCCGTGCACGTCTACGTCTCCCAGGCGCACAAGGGAGAACTCGTGATGGGCGCCGGGATCGACAGCTACAACGGGTACGGCCAGCGCGGTTCGTTCCACATCATCGAGCAGCAGATGTCGGCGGCGCTGGAGCTGTTCCCGGTGTTCGCCCGCGCCCACCTGCTGCGGACGTGGGCGGGCATCGTCGACGTCAGCCCGGACGCCTCTCCGATCGTCGGTCTCACCCCGGTGGGCGGGCTGTACCTGAACTGCGGCTGGGGAACCGGCGGGTTCAAGGCCACGCCCGGTGTCGGCGACTGCTTCGCGCACACCATCGCCCACGACAAGCCGCACCCGTTCAACGAGCCGTTCACCCTCGAGCGCTTCACCACCGGCGCACTCGTCGACGAGCACGGCGCCGCCGCCGTGGCCCACTAGTAGGAGCTGACGATGCAACTGATCCCGTGTCCGTGGTGCGGGCCGCGCGAGGAAGCGGAGTTCCACTATGGCGGCCAAGCCCACGTCGCGTACCCCGAGGACCCGTCCGCGCTGACCGACGAGGAATGGGCGCAGTACGTGTTCTTCCGCGACAACCCGAGCGGCCCGTTCGCCGAGCGCTGGAGCCACAGCGCCGGGTGCCGCCGGTGGTTCAACGCCGTGCGCGACACCCGCTCCCACGACCTGCTCGCCGTCTACCGCGCCGGCGAGCCGATGCCCGAGGTGGCCTCGTGACCTTCCGCCTGCCCACCGGTGGCGCGATCGACCGGAACACCCTGCTGCACTTCACCTTCAACGGCCAGAAGTTGACCGGACACCCCGGCGACACGCTCGCCTCCGGACTGCTCGCGAACGGCGTGCACGAGGTCGGCAGCAGCGTGAAGCTCGGCCGGCCGCGCGGGATCGTCGCGGCGGGGTCCGAGGACCCGACCTCGTTGGTGCAGATCGAAGAACCGTTCCCCGAGCCGATGCTGCTGGCCACGACCGTCGAGCTGTACGACGGCCTGGTCGCGCGTGGCCTCGCCGGCCAGGGAAAGCTGGCGGCCGAGCCTGATCCGTCGCGTTACGACGCCAAGCACGAGCACTGCGACGTACTGGTCGTCGGTGCGGGACCGGCCGGTCTGGTGGCCGCGCTGACCGCTGCCCGCAGTGGTGCGCGCGTGGTTCTGGTCGACGAGCAGAACCAGCCCGGCGGAGCGTTGCTGGGCGTCGACGAGTACCTGGACGACCGGCCGTCCGCGGAGTGGGTCGCGGACATCCTGGCCGAGCTCAAGAGCACGGCGGGTGTGCTGGTGCTGGAACGGACCACGGCGTTCGGCATGTACCAGGACGGGTTCGTGCTCGCCCTGCAGAAGCGGACCGACCACCTCGGGTTCGAGGCGCCCGCCTCGGTGGCACGTCAGCGGGTCTGGCGGATCAGGACCAAGCAGACCGTGCTCGCGACCGGTGCGCACGAACGCCCTGTGGTGTTCGCCGACAACGACCGGCCCGGGATCATGCTGGCGTCGTCCGCTCGCACGTTCCTGCACCGCTACGGCGTGCTGCCCGGATCGCGCGCGGTGGTGTTCACCACCAACGACAGCGCGTACTGCGCGGCGATCGACCTCGCGGAGTCCGGTGTGGACATCGCGTTGATCGTCGATGCGCGGTCGGAGGCTCCTGCGCGGCTCGCGACTGAGTGCGCGGCTCGGGGGGTCGAGGTGCGCGCGGGTCAGGTCGTGACGGGGACCGAGGGCGCCGGGCGGGTGACGGCGGTGCATGTCGGCGGCGAGACGGTCGCGTGCGACACCCTGCTGGTGTCCGGCGGCTGGAACCCCGTGGTCAGCCTGTTCAGCCAGGCTCGGGGAAGGCTGCGCTACGACGCCGAACTCGGTGCGTTCGTGCCGGGTGAGGAGCTGGAGACGGTCCGGGTCGCGGGCTCCGCGACCGGTGAGCTGGACCTGACGGCGTGCGTGCGGCAGGGACGCAACGCCGGTGCGTCGGCCGCGATCTCCGCCGGGTTCACGCCACGCGGTCCGGTACCGCTGCCGGCGTCCGACTCGCGCTGCACGTCCCGGTCCGGCCTGGTGCTGTGGCGCGTGCCCGGTGACGAGGACGCGAGTTTCGTCGACCTGCAACGGGATGCGACGGTGTCCGACGTGCTCCGGGCGACCGGTGCCGGCTTGCGGTCGTTGGAGCACATCAAGCGCTACACGACCATCGGCACAGCGCACGACCAGGGCAAGACCTCCGGCATGATCGCGGCGGGCATCGTCGCCGAGGCGCTGGGTGTCGAGATCGCCGACCAGCGGCCCACGACGTTCCGCCCGCCGTACACCTCGGTGTCGTTCGCCGCGCTGGCCGGGCGCGACCGCGGTGAGCTGCACGACCCGGTGCGCGTCACGGCGATCCACCCGTGGCACGTGGCGCACGGGGCGTTGTTCGAGGACGTCGGCCAGTGGAAGCGGCCCTGGTACTACCCGCGGCCCGGCGAAGACCTGCACACGGCCGTGCTGCGGGAATGTCGGGCCACGCGCGAGAGCGTCGGGATGATGGACGGCTCGACGCTGGGCAAGATCGACGTGCAGGGGAGCGACGCCGGCAAGTTCCTGGACATGCTCTACACGAACATGATGAGCACGTTGAAGGTCGGCCGGATCCGCTACGGCGTCATGTGCGGCGTCGACGGCATGGTGATCGACGACGGCACGGTGATCCGGGTGGGCGAGGAGCGGTACCTGGTCACCACGACCACCGGCAACGCCGCGAAGATCCTCGACTGGATGGAGGAGTGGCTCCAGACGGAGTGGCCGCACCTCGACGTGCACTGCGCCTCGGTCACCGAGCACTGGGCCACGATCCCGTTGGTGGGCCCCAAATCCCGGGACGTTCTCGGTGCGGTCGCGCCTTCGCTCGACGTCAGCAACGAGGCGTTCGAGTTCATGACCTGGCACGACACCGTTGTCGCTGGAGTGCCTGCACGGGTCTGCCGGATCAGCTTCTCCGGCGAGCTGGCCTACGAGATCAACGTGACCGCCTGGCACGGCATGGCCGTGTGGGAGGCGCTCATGGCGGCGGGGGAGCGGTACGGGATCACGCCGTACGGCACCGAAACCATGCACGTGCTGCGCGCCGAGAAGGGCTATCCGATCATCGGCCAGGAAACCGATGCCACGGTCACCCCGCAGGACCTGGGCATGTCGTGGGCTGTGTCGAAGAAGAAGCCCGACTTCATCGGCAAACGGTCGTTCGCCCGTGCGGAGAACAACCGCTCGGACCGCAAACAGCTGGTCGGACTCCTGCCCGTGGACCCGGACGTGTTGCTGCCGGAGGGTTCGCAGATCGTCGAGACCGACCGGCTGCCGGAACCGCCGGTGCGGATGCTCGGCCACGTCACCTCCAGCTACCCCAGCGCGGCACTCGGCCGCACGTTCGCGCTCGCCCTCGTGCGGTCGGGGCACGAGCGCATCGGCGAGACGCTGTACGTGCCGGTCGAGGACTCGCTCGTGCCCGTCACCGTCACCGAATCCGTGCTGTACGACAAGGAAGGAGCTCGTCGTGACGGCTGACCCGACCAGTCCGCTGGCGGCCTGGACCGACCGGCTGGCGGCGCTCGCGCCCGCGTTGACGGTGACCGAGCGGCCGTTCCGCTCGCAGCTCACCGTGCGCGTGTCCGACCCTTCGGCGATCGCGGCGATGGGTTCCGCGCTGGGGGTGGTTTTCCCGTCCGTTCCTTGCACCTTCACCACGGGTGCCGGACAGTTCGGGCACGTCGAAGTGCTGTGGCTGGGGCCTGACGAGTTCCTCGTCACCGCCTCGCCCGACCGGCAGATCTCGATCGAGGAGGTGTTGCGTGGCGCGCTCGGGACTGTCAGAGGGTCCGTTGTGGACACTTCGGCTCAGCGCACGACCGTGGTCCTGGAAGGGCCGCACGTCCGGGACGTGCTGGCTCACGGATGTTCCGTGGACCTGCACCCGTCTTCGGCTCCCGTCGGCACTTGCGTGCAGACGCTGCTCGCCAGGACGGGGATCATCCTGCAGGTGAACGACGACAGCGTGACTCTGCTGGTGCGGTCGTCGTTCGCCGAGTACCTCGCGGCCTGGCTCAGCGACGCGTGCGTCGAGTACCTGGCGGTGACGTGATGCGGAACTTCACCCTGACCCTGAACTGCCCGGAGCGCGCGGGAATCGTGCACGCCGTGACGTCGTTCCTTGTCGAACACGGCTGTGACATCGTTGAACACCAGCAGTTCGACGACGACGAACGCGACAGGCTGTTCCTGCGCACCGCGTTCTCGTGCGCTTCCGGCAGCGTGGACGACCTCGTGCGCGAGTTCGACCCGGTGGCGCGGGAGTTCTCGATGAAGTACGGCCTGTGGGACGAACGGCAGACGCGCATCCTCGTCATGGTGTCGAAGGCCGGCCATTGCCTGAACGACCTGCTCTTCCGCTGGCGCGCGGGCAGTCTCGGCGGCGAGATCGTCGCGGTGGTGTCGAACCACGAGGACCTGCGCCCGATGGCGGAGGCGGCCGGGCTCGACTTCTTGCACGTACCCAACACCGCCGACAACAAGCCAGCCGCCGAGCAACGCCTGCTGGAACTCGTCGAGGAGTACCAGGCCGACCTGGTGGTGCTCGCGCGCTACATGCAGGTGCTGTCCAACGACCTGTGCGCCAAGCTGGCCGGTCGTGTGATCAACATCCACCACTCGTTCCTGCCGGGCTTCAAGGGTGCCAAGCCGTACCACCAGGCCTACGACCGCGGCGTGAAGTACGTGGGGGCGACGGCGCACTACGTCACGCCCGATCTGGACGAGGGGCCGATCATCGAGCAGGAGGTGCTGCGGGTCGACCACACCTTCGACCCGCGGGCGCTCACCGCGGTGGGCCGCGATGCCGAAGCCCTGGCGTTGTCCCGCGCTGTCCGGTGGCACTGTGAGCACCGGGTGATGCCCAACGGCAACGGCACGGTGGTGTTCCGCTGAACACTGCCAGTTGAACTGTTCAGCCTTGGCTGTACAGTTCGATCCATGCTGACCTGTGAGACCCGCGAGTCCGCGCTCGCCCGGCTGGGCCGTGCTCTGGCCGATCCGACGCGTTGCCGGATCCTCGTGGCCCTGCTCGACGGCCCCGGCTATCCCGCCCGACTGGCGGAGCAGCTGGGGCTGTCGCGGTCGAACGTCTCCAACCACCTGTCGTGCCTGCGCGGCTGCGGCCTGGTCGTGGCGACCTACCAGGGCAGGCAGGTGCGCTACGACCTGGCCGATCAGCACCTCCGGCGGGCGCTGGGTGAGCTGCTCGACGTCGTGCTGGCGGTCGAGCCCGGGCCGGAGTGCGTCGATGAGTGACGCCTGCTGCGCGCCGACCGTGCCGGACTCGCGCAAGCTCGCCCTGCGGCGCCGAGTCCGGATGCTGGTGGCGGCGACGATCACCTACAACGTCGTCGAGGCGGTCATCGCGCTCGCGGCGGGCACGGTGGCGTCGTCCACGGCGTTGATCGGGTTCGGGCTGGACTCGGTGATCGAGGTGGCGTCGGCGGCCGCGGTGGCGTGGCAGTTCTCCGGCCGTGATCCCGAACAGCGCGAACGCACCGCGTTGAAGGTCATCGCGGTGTCGTTCTTCGCGCTGGCGGCCTACGTGACGGTCGAGTCCGGGCTGTCGTTGCTGCAGGGGGAGCGGGCCTCGCATTCCACGGTCGGCATCGTGCTCGCCGCCGTGTCGCTGCTGGTCATGCCCGGCCTGTCCTACGCGCAGCGCAAGGCCGGCCGCGAGCTCGGATCGGCGAGCGCGGTGGCCGACTCGAAGCAGACGTTGCTGTGCACCTACCTGTCCGCCGTGCTGCTGGTGGGGCTGGTGGTGAACAGCCTGTTCGGCTGGTGGTGGGCGGATCCCCTGGCGGCACTGGTGATCGCGGTGGTAGCGGTCAAGGAGGGCCGCGAGGCGTGGCGGGGCCACCACTGCTGCTGAGCGTGATGACCGTCATGTCCGGCCGGCGCAGCCGCGGCGAGGGGAAAAACGTGCCAACGATCGCCCGTCGAATGTGAGCGTGCACACTGTCATGGGCACACCTGCACGCGTGAAGAGGAGTGCCCAGGCTGTATGGGTAACTTCGTGTCCTGTTCCAGGATTCGTCTGGACCATTACTGACGGGAATTGTTAACGCAAACATCACCCTTGAACGTCGTAGAGGTCATCCCTATGGTTGCGAGACTCCTCGGTGTTAATTTGTGAAGGGGGCCGGGTGGTCACGATCGCGGACGTCGCACGGCACGCTGGTGTCGCTCCGAGCACCGTCTCCTACGTGCTGACGGGCAAGCGGTCGATCTCGGCGGTGACGAAGTCGAAGGTCCGGGAGAGCATCCGGGCCCTGGGCTACCGGCCGCACGTGGGCGAACACTCCCTCAGCTCGAGCCGGACGAACGTCCTGGGCCTGGTGCTGCCGCTGCGGGCAGGCGTGCAGATGCCGATCGTGATGCGGTTCGTGGCCGCGGCGGTGGTGGCGGCGCGCAGGCACGAGATGGACGTGCTGCTGGTGACCGCGGATCAGGGCGCGCCGGGACTGCGCCGGGCCGCGGAGAGCGCACAGGCCGACGGCTTCCTGGTGATGGACGTGGAGATGGACGACGAGCGGGTGCCGTTGCTGCGGCAGCTGGCCAAGCCGTCCGTCCTCATCGGACACCCGGCCTCGGCCAAGGGCCTCACCTGCGTGGACCTCCACTTCGAGGAGGCCGGCGCACTGTGCGTGGACCACCTCGCCGACCTGGGCCACCGCTCCATCGGCTTCCTGGGCGCCCCGAGCGCGGTCTACCGCCGCAACGCCGGCGCCGCCCACCGGACGATGGCGGGCTTCAGCGCGGCGGCCATGCGCCGGGGCATCGCCGTGACGACCCTGCCCGCCGAGGACGACCACGACTCGGTGCTCAGAGCCATCAAGGCACTGCTCCGCGCCCACCCGACGATGACAGCGCTGGTCGTGCACAACGAGGCCGCGCTCGGCTGGGTCACCGGCTGCCTGCGCGCCGCCGGCCGCAGCGTGCCCGGCGACGTCGCCGTCGTGGCGATCTGCCCCGACGAGGTCGCCGAGCAGATGTCGCCGCCGCTGACGTCGGTGCGGCTCCCGGCCGCGGAACTGGCGAGGAGGGCGGTGGACCTGCTGGTCGGGAAGCTCGACGGACAGCCGTCACCTCCGCTGATGCTGTTGCCGCCCAGGCTGTCTCGGAGGGCGAGCACGCCGGAGCTGAACGTGGTCCGCCGCGCCTGACTACAGCGTGCGCTTCCACTGGAACGCGTTGAGGATCTCCACCGCGACCCCTCCGCTGCCGGTGGCCTCGCGGCGTTGTTCCTTCTGGATCGACTCCAGCAGCTTCGTGAGAAGTGCACTCCCACCTGAGGCCTTGCTGGTGCCGAGCATCATGAACGCCGCGCCCACCATGCCTCGGTAGAGGCCGGGCTCCACGAGTTCGGGGATCATCGAGAGCAGACCGGGATGTGCGGCCGCGGCGGCGAGGTAGGCGTAGGCATCGCGGTGATGATGGGCGAGCATGCAGGAAACGAGCGTGGCTGCTGTCTCCGTGCTGAGTTGGGAAGCGCGTTGCTTCAGCACCATCGCGGTCATCGTCAGCAGCTGATTCCGTTGGACCGCTGCCATCGCTGCGAACAGTCTGAGGAACTGGTCCTCGTACGCGGGGTGGTAGTCGCGCTGAGGACCGAATGCCAGCGTCGCGACGAGCCACCTGAGTACTTCTTCGTATGCAGCGATTTCGGGCGCTTCTGGCAGGTCGTAAAGGGAGGAGGAGGGAAACTCGTACGCTGCTTCGCGGATCGTCTCTCCCATATCCAGCGTGTGCAGCAAGTTCTGATCGCCGGCCAGAGTCGCCTGCTGCCTCTCGCCGTCCAGGCTAGTTTCCCGTCCGTGCGCGAAGGACAGCGCCAACTCGTCGTCCACTCGGTCAAGTGTGCGGAGCAGGGCGTGCCAGCTGTCCGGCGCCAGACCGGCACGCCAGAGGTCCAGCGTGCCACGCCAGATCGCCAGGTCACCGATCAGCTCGCCGATCGGGACCCGTGGCCCGACCGCCACGCCGAGCACCATCAGGTTCGCCGTGTAGGCGGCGATCTCCCGTACGTGATCGGTCTCGACAGGACGGTAGTCGTGGTAGCGCGGAGAACCCTGCCGGTGACGCGCTTTGAGGATCAGCGAGGTGATGGTGGCCAGGATTCGTGCTCGATGATCAGATGTCCGTTCCTGCAGGAGATTGAGGGCGAACTCGACAACGGGGCTTCGAGTCGCCACGCAGTCGTGCGAGAGCAAGGCGAAGAGCCGGTTGTCGTCGGGTTCCGTCGGCCCGCGACGGCCGACAACGCTTTCCGCCGTGTCGATGAGCGTTTCCACGATCTCGCGCGCCACCAGGTACTCGCCGAACGTGGCGTGCAGGAACTCGTAGCTGCGCCGGGCCTGGTCCGTGCCGAGATCGGCCTCGGCGGTGTAGATGAAGAAGAACTGCGCCACCAGGCGTTGTTCGGGATTCTCCTGCCCGTCCGCCTCACCGAGAGCGGCGAGGTCGGCGGCGAGTTCGCGGTCCGTGATGTGCTGACGGCCCCGGTTGAACATGCCGAGCGCCGCGACGGACAGCTGCGCGATCTGGTCCTCGGGTGCGGCCGAGTCCTGCTGCTTGGTGGACTCGCGCCTGGTGAAGTTGTCGAACAGCGTCCGGTACAAAGCCGTGGGGGACAGGCGCGAATCGATCGGAGGGAACGACAGGTCGGCAGAGTGCAGGGCGAGCAACAGCAGCAGCAACGGTTGCCTGGCCAGTTCGGGCTGGTGCTGCACCGCCTCGGTGGAGAGCTCCCGCACTTTTCCGGCGTCGATCGCGGCCTGGTTCACCGCGTTCCACACCTGACGCCACTGCTCGATCTGGCGCGGGCTGAAGTCCTCGAGCTTGATCGCCGTCGTGCCGTGCGGTACGTGCACTCGGTCGATCACCAGTGTGCGTGAGGTCACGATGACCACGACGGAACAGTTGTGGGTCGATTCGCGCCACTGGAAGTCCGCCACCTCGTTGAGGTAGTCGGCACGATCGCGTTCGGACGCCTGGAGCATCTCGTCGAGCCCGTCGAGGATGATGACCTTGGTGGTCTGCGGGCCCTCGTCGACGACGTGCGACCACTTGACTCTGCCGTTGGTGCGCTTGCGCAGCGACTCGTCGATCTGTTCGTGAATCGGAGCCGCGCCGGACACGTGCCTCAGCGGGACGTAGACGGTCGTGTAGTCGTCGGGCAGCCTGGCCGCCAGCACCTTCATCAACAGGCTCTTGCCCGCGCCGGGATGACCCAGCACGAGCAGGGGCGAGCGGGTCGCTTCGACGGACGCGAGATGAGCCGCGAGCAGTACGTCGAGGTCGTCCTGCACCGGCATCGTCCTCCACCACTGCTCGTCGGCGACGAGGGACCGCGTGCCGACGCGGTTCTGGCGGTAGCGGGGCCGCACGAAGATCTCGCGGATGAACGGGAACCGGATGTCGGTCAGGAAGCTCATGGTGGACGCGTGCGGCACGACCGGCTGGTCCAGCTCGGCCCGCGACACCCGGTGCAGCGCAGAGAGGTGGCCGGACGTGCTGCCGAGCGCGGTCAGCATCGATTCGAGGCGGGACATCGCCAGCGCCTGGTCCGCGAGCGCCGCAGCGAGGGCGTCGTGAGCCATGACCACCGCGCTGCGGGTCGCGCCGCTCTCGTTGAGCAGTGCCCAGACGAGGAATTCGGGGACTTCAGCGGCCATCTCGCGGTACTGATCGCGATAGATCTTCCCCGCCGCGTTGGTGACGACCGCAGTGTCGATGCGCTGCACTGCCGCTTCGGCGTTGATCCCGCGGCAGAACTCGATCAGGGCTCCGACGAAGCTGTGCTGCCAGTTGAGAACCTTCAGGAAGTTCTCCTCGAAACCGCGTCCTGACGAAGGTGCGGGCACGGCGGAGTCGTAAACGTCCGCGGCGGCCTTCTGCCCGCTGGGAATCGCCGCCATCACCTCGGACAGCTCGGTCTCGGTGAACTTCATCGACTTGAAGGCGTCGGGACCCACCGCCTCGCGAAACGCTTCGACGACGGCGCCAGCGACGAGAACGGTGTGTGCCGCCGCGATCAACCGGGCGCGGTTGTGCCCCTTGAGTGCGTTGCGGCGGGCGCCGACCCCGTCCAGCAGGCTCCGGACCAGGGTGAACGCCTCGTTCTTCTGGTCGACGAACCCCCACATGGCCGCCAGGGCTGTGAGTGGTGCCGATACCGGAGCACCCAGTGCAACGGCGCCGCCGACCATGATCACGCCGCCGAGCAGCTTGTTCAGGCGGTCCAGCACCGGGCGGTCGTGGTGGCCGAGGAGGCCGAGCGCGCCGCGGAAGGTCAGGTCGGGCAGATCGCGCATTCGTGAAGGCTTCCCTTGTGGCGGCTCGGTGTTCGGGTACCGCTGGGGACGATAACGCGGGCACGCGGCGGGGAAGGAGCGTTCGGCGAAAGCTGGACGGCCCCGAATGAGCATCTGGTCGAGCCGTCACCTGGACGGATGATCTGTGCCGTCTCGGTTTGTCATGCACCTCTGCGCATATGAGCATCTGGGCATGACGACTGTTGAGCACGCTCCGGCGGAAGTGCATCGCCACACCCACGGCCCCGGCTGCGGCCATGACGCGGTCGTGCACCGGGACCACGTCGACTACCTGCACGACGGCCATGTGCATCGGGAGCACGTGACCGACGACGGTGTGCACTACGACGAGTGCGACAAGTGCCGCTGCGCGCACTGCGCAGACTCATGCGCCCAGTGCGTTTGTGCGGACTGCGACTGTCCGACGTGCAACCACGCGATGTGTTCGTGCAACGGTTGTGCGGACGCGTGCGCCAACTGCACCTGCGCCGATTGCACCTGCCCGACCTGCGCCCATGCGGCGTGACGGCTCAGCCGAGCGAGCACGCCTTGCCGTTCAACGCGAAGGCGCCGGGCGTGACGGTCGAGCCCTCGGTGTTGAAACGGAACGTCACTGAAGAACCCGCGTTGAGCGGTGACGGGCCAGAAGAGCTCATCGCGACGACGTCGGCCCCGCGCTGGAACACAGACGCGCCGAAAGCCTGGCCGACCTTCTGGCCGCCGGAGAACTTCCAGGTCAGCATCCACTGCGGCACGGACGCCTGCGTGGTGTTGCGGACGGTGATCTCGACGTGGAACCCGCCCGTCCACACCTTGAGGATGCCGTAGGTGACCGCGCAGTCCTTCTTCGCCGCGGGTGGGGCAGGTGGCGGTGGGGTCGTGGTCTGGGCGGGTGGGGGCGGGGGAGCGGCGCTCGTCGTGGACGTCTTGCACGGCGGGCCCCACAGGCCCAGGCCCGCGGTCGCGGCGGACTTCTCGACCTCGGTGAGCACCAGGTCGTCCTTCTCCGCGCGCGCCACGCCCTTGCTCACGGCCAGCGCGGCGAAGTCGTCGTTGTTGTTGAGCCGCAAGCTGATCGACGACTCCGATGCCCGGCTGTAGCGCACCGGCTTGCCCAGCAAGGTGTCCTGGGTGAACTTGAGGGACGTGGCGGACCAGCATTCGTCAGCCGCCGCCAGGCCGAGGATCCGCGCTTCGAGGCCGTTGGACAACTGCACGGTCCTCGCGTCGACCACCCCTGCCACGACCTCCAGCGGTGGGGGCTGCACGGTGACGTGTTGTGGTGAGGACGGGGACGATCCGGGCGACGCCGGGTCCGAGGAACCGGTCGTGCACGCCGCCACGATCAGCACCGCGGCCGGCGTGTAGAAAACCGGGCGGTACCGGTAACGCAATCTCATCGTTCCCCCACGTGGAGCTGAGCTCGCCTTTTCGGCGCGACGAGCGAAGGGGATCGTAAGTATTTCGGTGGTTGGCGGAAAGCCCTTCCCGGATTTTGAAACTGATTCGTACCGCAGGGGTCCATTTCGACTGCATTCGATTCGAATGCGTTCGACAGTCGGCCGACGCGTGCGTTGTCACGGAGGTCGGCCGACTGCCGAACTGCTGGTCCTACCGGGTCAGTTGTACTGGGCCCGGCAGTGCTGCGGACGGATCCGTTGTGGTTTGACGCTCTCCAGCGTCGGCACGACGGGGGCGATCGTCCCGTCGCGGTTGAAGACGAGCTTGTCGATCGTGGTCTCGCGGTTCATGCCGTCGCCACCGGGGATGGCGAAGCGGTGGTAGACGAGGTACCAGTCATCGGTGCCGGGCACCTGGAGCATCGAGCTGTGCCCGGTGCCCTTGATGCCGAGCTTCGTGTCCTTGCTGAGGATCAGGCCCTTGTTCGTGAACGGGCCGGTCGGGCTGGAGGCGGTCGCGTAGGCGACGCGGTAGTCCTCGCTGCGGGTGTCGTCGATCGACCAGCTCAGGTAGTAGGTGCCCTTCCGCTCGACCATGAACAGACCCTCGCGGAAGTCCGTCAGGCCGTTGATGCGGGAGATCTTGGCCGGGTCGTAGGAGATCATGTCGTTGTTGAGCGGTACGACATAGGCCTCGCCGTTGCCCCAGTACAGGTACGGCTGACCGGATTTGTCGATGAAGACCGCCGGGTCGATGGCCTGACCGCCGCCGGGGTTCTTCGCGATCAGCGGCTTGCCGGAGTCGACGAACGGCCCGGTCGGCGAGTCGCTCACCGCCACGCCGATCTTGGCTTCGGCGCAGAAGTAGAAGTAGTACTTGCCGTTGCGCTCGGTGATCGTGGGCGCCCAGGCGTTCTTGTCCGCCCAGCTCACGTCCGGTCCGAGGTCGAGGATGACGCCCTCGTCCTTCCAGTCGACGAGGTTCTTCGACGACCAGGCGGAGAACTTCGTGCCGCTCCAGCCGGGGAACCCGTCGGTGGTCGGGTAGATGTAGTAGGTGTCGCCGAACGCGACGACGTTCGGGTCCGCGTTGAGCCCCGGCAGCACCGGGCTGCGCATCTCGCGGGCCTCCACCGTCCACTCACGACGGTCGCCGGACGCGTTGGTGACCGTGAACTTCTTGGGCTTGCGCAGGTCGACCGTCCCGCCGGGCTTGATGGACGAGCCCGGTGCGAGACCGAACCTGGGCGTGAGCCGCCACAGGTCGGTGCCCGGCTTCACGGGCAGCACGACGGTGCCGGCCGCGGAGTCGATCACCGCGGGAACCTTGAGCGAGGCGAGCTCCACCGACGTGATCACGGTGCTGTTCGACGGCAACCCGGCGACCTCTGCACCGGACAGAGCCCGGTTGTAGAGCCGGACGTCCTTCATCTTGCCCGTCAGCGTCTTGTCGGCCGCGTAGACCGAGCGGCCCAGGTAGTTCGCCGCGGTGACACCGCCACCGAGGTCGGAGGGTTTGGTGGTCGCGTTGGTGTTGCGGCCCACCTCCCTGCCGTCGAGATAGAGCACCTCGACACCGTTGCCGACGGTCAGCGTCACGTTCTTCCAGACACCGCGCGGTAGTGCGCTGCCGGAGTCGACACCCTGCTCGGTGCTCCAGTTCCCGGTGGCGATGGCGCCGCGGTAGTTGTTGCCGGTGCTGAACAGGTAACCGTTGCCGACGCCGTCCGGTGCGGTGTTGCCGAACCCGTACAGGAAGTAGGGACTCTGCTGGTTCGGGTCGACGAGCACGTCGGCGGACACCGTGGCCGCCGCCGCGCCGGTCAGCATGTTGTTGGGCAGCTGGACGTGCCCGGTGCGGCCGCCGAACTGCAGGGCGCCGCCGGACCAGCTCACGTCACCGGCGAGCGCGCCGTCGTAACCGTGGCCGGTGGCGTCCGCGGCGACCTGGCCGGACGTCGCGTTGAGCGGCCAGTGCGCGACCAGGCCCTTGCTGTCCGCGCGGACCGGGGCCGGGGGAGCGGTGAGCCGGTTCAGCTCGGCCTGCGTCACCGGGAGCACGGTTCCGTGCCGGGGCGACGCGGGCAGCCGGGCACCGGTCGACATGGTCCACTTGCCGGAGGCGAGGTCGGTGGTCTCGAACGGCACGTAGCCGCGGCCGCCGAACTCGTCGATGAACAGGTACCACTTGTTCTCGGTGTTGGACTTGAAGCCGGTCGGACCTTCACCCGCGGACAGCCCGGGGCTGGTCGAGGTGGCCTTGCCGATGCACTCCGCCACGAAGTCGTACGAGGTGTCGAGCAGGTCGGTCGCCTTCTCCGCGGTGATGAACTTGCTGCACGGCGTGGTCGACGTGTTGTTGCGCTCGTCCTTGGTGTACCGGTAGTAGGTGCCACCGTTCTCGATGATCGTCGAGTCGATCACGGAGTAACCGGGGTCGATCCACACCTTCGGCGCGCTGAAGGAGACGAAGTCACGCGTCGTCGCGTACATCATCCGGTTGTAGCTGTTGCCGGTGTGGCCGGGATCGTTGTCCGCGTACAGCTTCGACGCCCAGTAGACGACGTAGGTGCCGCGCTTGGCGTCCCAGAAGGCTTCCGGTGCCCACGTGTTGCCCGCGGTCGGCGGCGACACCTGCACGCTGCGCTGGCGGGACCAGTGCGAGAGGTCCGTCGACTCCCAGACCATGATCGACCGGCTGCCGCTGCGCTGGGCCGCGTCCCAGCCGCGGCCGCCGTTGATCTTCAGATCCGTTGCCAGCAGGTAGAACTTGTCCCCCTCGGGGGAGCGCAGGATGAACGGGTCGCGCACGCCCAGCTCACCGAGGCTGGACTTCAGGATCGGCTGGCCGTTGTTGACCTCGGCCCAGTCCAGCGGGTTGTTGCCCTTGCTGGCGGCCGCGTAGATCTGCTCGCCGTTCGGGCTGCCCTCGCCGGTGAAGTAGAAGAAGCTGTAGCCGGACAGGGGTTCCTTGGCCGGCAGCGGGGCGACCGTGGCCGTCAGCTTCCTCGTCGTGCTCTGGTACCCGAGGCTCACCTTTGCCGTCAGCACGACCTTCGCCGGCTTCGCTCCGGTCGCCGGGCGGGTGACCTCGCCGGTCGGGGTGATCAGGGACCGGTTCGACGACGTCCACGTCACTAAGGTGCCGTCGAGACCGGTCGACGGCAGGGTCAGGTGTCCTCGCACATCGTCGATGTTCGGTACGGACAACGCCTCGGCGGCGGTTTTGACCACCGACTCCGCCGCGTTGGCCGGCACGGGGATCAGGGCGGCCGAGACCGCTATGACGACGCCGAGACGCCGCAGGGATAACAACATCGTTGTTGTCTGCCTTCCGAGTTAAAAAAGGGGGTCAGGCCCTTCTCTTGGTCCAGACGTCGTAGGCGACCGCCGCGAGCAGGACCAGTCCCTTCACGAGCATCACGCGCTCGCTGGGAGCGCCGATGAGCGACATCCCGTTGTTGATCACACCCATGATCAGGCCGCCGGTGATGGCGCCGACGACCTTGCCGACACCGCCCTGCACCGCGGCACCGCCGATGAACGCGGCGGCGATGGCGTCCAGCTCGAACGCCGTTCCCGCGGTTGGCCCCGCCTGGTTGAGGCGGCCGGCGAAGATCACGCCGGCGAGCCCGGCCAGCGCGCCCATGTTCACGAACACCCAGAACGTGACGGCCTTGACCTTCACGCCGGACAGCGTGGCGGCCTGCAGGTTGCCGCCGATCGAGTAGATGTGCCGCCCGAACACGGAGTTGTTGGCCATGAACGAATAGCCGAGCGCCAGCGCCGCGAGCAGCACCAGCACCCACGGCAGGTTGCGGAACCGGGCCAGCTGCACCACGACCGCCAGCACGACGAGCGCGAAGCCGGCGAGCTTGAGCACGAACACCGGCATCGGTTCGACGGTCTGGCCGTAGCCGAGCCGTGCCGTTCGCTTGCGCCACTGGGAGAACCCGAACCCGGCCACGCACGCGAGTCCCGCCAGCAGGCTCACCAGGTCGGCGCCACCGAGCGGGCCGAGACCGATGTTGCCGAGGTATCCGCCGGTGAAGCCGTTGGCGAGGGACCGGATCTCGTCGGGGAACGGCCCGATGCCCTGGTTGCCCAGCGTGGTCAGGGTGAGCGCGCGGAACACGAGCATGCCGGCCAGCGTCACGATGAACGCCGGGATGCCGAAGTAGGCGATCCAGTAGCCCTGCGCCGCACCGATGAGCGCACCCGCCACCAGCGTCAGCAGCACGGCGATCGGCCACGGCAGGCCCCACTTGACGGTCAGCACCGCGCAGACCGCGCCGGTCAGCGCCACGGTCGAGCCGACGGACAGGTCGATGTGGCCGCCGATGATCACCAGGATCATGCCGATGGCGAGGATCAGCACGTACGAGTTCTGCACGATGATGTTGGAGATGTTCTGCGGTTGCAGCAGAGCGCCGTCGGTCAGGAACGCGAAGAGCACGACGATCAGCGCGAACGCCACGTAGATGCCGGACTGCCGCAGGTTGATCGTCATCGTTCCTGTCCTCGGGTCATGTGCTGCATCAGGAGTTCCTGCGTGGCCTCGGCGCGGCTCACCTCAGCGGTGATCCTGCCCTCGGACAGCGCGTAGATCCGGTCGCACAGACCTAGCAGCTCTGGTAGTTCGGAGGAGATCACCAGCACGGCCTTGCCCTGTGCGGCAAGGGAGTTGATGATCGAGTAGATCTCGTACTTGGCGCCGACGTCGATGCCGCGCGTGGGTTCGTCGAGGATCAGCACGTCCGGGTCGGTGAACATCCACTTGGCCAGCACGACCTTCTGCTGGTTGCCACCGGACAGGGTGCCGACCTGGGTCGACACGGCCGGTGTGCGGATGCCCATCGAGCGGCGGAACTGTTCCGCGATCGAGAACTCCTCGTTCTCGTTCACCCAGCCGCGGGTCGCGAGCTTGTCCAGCGCCGCCGCGGAGACGTTGCGCTGCACGCCCTCGATCAGGTTGAGCCCGTACCGCTTGCGGTCCTCGCTGACGTACGCGAGTCCGTGGCGGATCGCGCCCCGCACGGTCCTGGTGTCGATCTCCGCGCCGTCCTTGACGACCCGGCCGGAGATGCCGGTGCCGTACGAGCGGCCGAATACGCTCATCGCGAGCTCGGTGCGACCGGCGCCCATCAGACCGGCGAGGCCGACGATCTCCCCGCGCCGCACTGACAACGACGCGCGGTCGACCACCACGCGGTCGGGCTGGGCGGGGCTGTGCACCGTCCAGTCCTCGATGCGCAGGATCTCGTCGCCGATGTCCGGCGTGCGCGGCGGGAACCGGTGTTCCAGGTCGCGGCCGACCATGCCGGCGATGATCCGTTCCTCCTGCAGCCCCTCGGCGGGCAGGGTCTCGATCGTCTTGCCGTCGCGGAGAACCGTGACGGTGTCGGCGATCCGGATGACCTCGTTGAGCTTGTGGGAGATGATCACCGAGGTGATGCCCTCCTCCCTCAGCCCGTCGAGCAGGTCGAGGAGGTGCTGCGAGTCGTCGTCGTTCAGCGCCGCGGTCGGTTCGTCCAGGATCAGCAGACTGACCTCTTTGGACAGTGCCTTGGCGATCTCGACCAGCTGCTGCTTGCCCACGCCGAGGTCGTTCACCGGCGTGGTGGGGTTCTCGCGCAGGCCGACGCGGTCGAGCAGGGCCTGCGCCTCGTGGTTGGTGCGGTTCCAGTCGATGAACCCGCGCCGCGCTCGTTCGTTGCCCAGGAACAGGTTCTCCGCGACGGAGAGCTGGCCGCACAGAGCCAGTTCCTGGTGGATGATCACGATGCCGCGCTGTTCGCTGTCGCGGATGCCGTGGAACGCGCAGGGTTCGCCGTCGAAGACGATGTCCCCGTCGTACGTGCCGTGCGGGTGCACCCCGGACAGCACCTTCATCAGCGTGGACTTCCCCGCGCCGTTCTCTCCGCAGATCGCGTGGATCTCACCGCGCCGCACGCTCAACGAGACGTCGTGCAGCGCGGTGACTCCCGCGAACCTCTTGGTGATGCCGTGCATCACCAGGATGTCGTCGGACACAGGACTTACCTGAGCTGGTCGGCGGTGTAGTAGCCGGAGTCGATCAGCTCTTTCTGGTAGTTCGCCTTGTCGACCGGCACCGGCTGCAACAGGAACGACGGCACGACCTTGACGCCGTTGTCGTAGTCCTTGGTGTTGTTGACCTCGGGCTTGCCGCCCTTGAGCACCGCGTCGGCCATCTTCACCGTGATGTCGGCGAGCTGACGGGTGTCCTTGTGGATCGTCGAGTACTGCTCACCGGCGATGATCGACTTCACCGACGCGACCTCGGCGTCCTGCCCGGTCACGATCGGGTAAGCCTGGCCGCCCGTGCCGTATCCGCCGCTCTTCAGAGCGGACAGGATGCCGATCGAGATGCCGTCGTACGGGGAGAGCACGCCGTCGACCTTGGCACCGCCGTAGGAGGACGTGAGCAGGTCCTCCATCCGCTTCTGCGCGGTGGCAGGGTCCCAGCGCAGGATCGCGACCGTCTTGAAGTCCTTCTGTCCGGACTTCACGACGAGCTTGCCCTGGTCGATCAGCGGCTGCAGCACGGACATGGCGCCGTTGAAGAAGAACGTGGCGTTGTTGTCGTCCGGTGAGCCCGCGAAGAGCTCGATGTTGAACGGGCCCTCACCACGCGTCTTCAGCCCGGCCAGCAGTGAGTTCGCCTGCTCCACACCGACCTTGAAGTTGTCGAACGTCGCGTAGTAGTCGACGTTCGGACTCTTCCGGATGAGGCGGTCGTAGGCGAGCACCGGGATCTTGGCGTCCGCGGCCTGCTGCAGCTGCGAGGTGATCGCGGTGCCGTCGATCGACGCCACGATCAGAAGCTTGGCGCCCTTGGTGATCTGGTTCTCGAGCTGGTTGGCCTGCGTCGGGATGTCGTTCTCCGCGTACTGCAGGTCGACCTTGTAGCCCTTCTCTTCGAGGGCCTTCTTGATGTTGTCGCCGTCGTGGATCCACCGTTCCGACGACCGGGTCGGCATGGTCACGCCCACCAGAGCGCCCTCGGCCGACCCGCTCTGCTTGTCGGCCGTCTTCTCCGCCGATCCGCAGGCGGTGAGGGTGAGGGTGAGCGCGGCGGCGGCCGCGATCTGGGGAAACCTCATTGGTTCTCCTCGGTGTGTCCGGTCACGCGTGGCACGAGTGCCACCGGCGGCGAGTGTTATCGCTAACATCTCTGTCGTCAAGACTGGTGAGGAGCCGAGACCAAATTGATGTTAGCGCTCACAGAGGAACACCTGGTGGAGTCCGTTGGGCGCAGGTCTGCCGGCTGACCGGGAGCTCGTGGACGCCGTGGTCGAGCTCGCCGTGCTCGAACGGGATCTGGTCGATGGCCGTCGCGAGTTCGATCGCCGAAGCGATCACCCTCTGGTCGTCGGTCTCCCGCCGCAGACCGCCGTGGGCGAACCGAACCGTGACCGCGAGGACCAGTCCTGCCCGGACTGGTCCTCGGTCGTCGTGCGTGTTCACCTTCAGGCGATGCGGAGACCTCGGCGCAACGCCTCCAGCTCGTCGGTGAACATCCGGCGGGAGATCGCCGCGCTCTCGACCAGTGCGGAACCGTGGAACGTGCCGGGGTAGAGGCGCAGCTCGGCCTGCACACCCGCGTGCGAGAGGCGCCGGGCGTACTCGATGCCCTCGTCGCGCAGCGGATCGAACTGGCAGACGGTCACGTACGCCGGCGGCAGCGCGGACAGGTCCTCTGCCCGTGCCGGTGCCGCGTAGGGCGACACGTCGTCGCCGCCCGGTTCGGTGCCGAGGTAGCTGGTCCAGCTGAAGATCGCGTTGGGCCGGTTCCAGAGCGGGGTGTCGACGTACTCGCGCATCGACGGGGTGTCGAGCCGGTCGTCGAGCTCCGGGATGCCGAGGTACTGGAAGCAGAGGGCGGGTCCGCCGCGGTCGCGGGCCAGCAGTGCCACGCCGGCGGCCAGTCCGCCGCCGGCGCTCTCGCCGCCCACGCCGAGACGGTCCGGGTCGATGCCCAGCTCGGATGCCTTGGCCGCAGTCCACTGCAGGGCGGCGTAGCAGTCCTCGACCGGAGCCGGGAACGGGTGTTCCGGCGCGAGCCGGTAGTCGACCGAGACGACCACGATGCCGAGCGCGTCGACCACGCGCAGCACGTGCGCGTGGAACATGTCGAGGTCGCCGAGCACGAAGCCGCCGCCGTGGATGTAGAGCAGGCCCGGCGACGCACCTTCGTGGTTCGCCGGCGTGTAGATCCGCACCGGCACGTCGGGGGCGCCGGACGGACCGGGAACCGTGGTGTCCCGGACGTCGACGGGGTTGGCCGGCTCGTAGGTCGGCAGCACGCCGAGCATCTCGGCCTGGCGGGCGCGGGTGGCCAGCAGCGTGGCGTGGTCGGGCAGGCTCACGGCGGGCATCATGTCGAGCCAGGGGAGCAGCTCCGGGTCGATGGCGTAGGTCATGTCTCGATCCTCTGCTCGCGGTGTCGGTGCAAGCATCCGACACGTGGCGGGGAACGGCGCCCTCGGACGCGCCACACGGCGGGGCGGTGAGTGGCTATCGTGACGTCATGAAGGGCCTGTTGCTGCGCCTGTCCGGACTGGACGCCGACGCCGAGAGCGCGGTGCGGGTGATCGGGTTCTTCGACCGCCTGATCACCGAACGCGCGGGCCTCGACGCCCTGGTGCGCAGCACGGCCGAACTGGCGGGGTGCCCGGTCGGACTGCACGCGCCAGGACAGGGTCTTTCGTTGCGCGCGGACACGGGCGCCGGTGTCACCGTGGCCAAGCAGGTGCCGGCGCGAGCGGCCGTCCGTCCCCTCGAGGGCGGGGTGCTGGTCTGGGTCGCCCGCGAGGGCACGCCCGCGCCGCTGGACGACATGCTGCTGGAACGGTTCGCGATCGCCGCCGCCGTGCTGCTGGAGCACTCCAGCGTGCCGTTGCCGGAACTCGGCGATCCGGCCCTGGTGGAGCTGGTGCTGTCCGAAAGCGTTGGCACCGCCGAACGATCTCGCGCGCTGCACCTGCTCGGCATCGCCGCCGCGGCCCCGCTGCGAGTGCTGGCGACGACCGGAGACCTGCCAGGACGATCGGTGCTCCTGGGCGGCGTGCGCGCGGTGCTGAGCGCGGAGGTGCCGAAACTCCCCGAGGCCCGAGTCGGCGTCGGCCCGGTGGCACCCGCGATCGACCTGGCACGGTCCTGGAAAGCCGCCAGGACCGCGTTGCGGTTCACCGCCGACGTCGAGCCGGTCGTGTGGTGGGAACGGCTCGGCGGTCTCGCTCTTCTGGCCGACCGCCTTTCCGCCGCGGACGTCGCCGCGATCGAGGACGTGCGCGCACTCGACAGGCTGGCCGCGGAACCGCACGGCGCGGACACGGTGGCGACGCTGGACGCGTTGTGCGCGAACGGTTCCGTGCGCAAGGCCGCGGCCGCCGTGCACCGTCACCACAGCACGATGACCACACGGCTGGCCCGCGCGGAGTCGGTGCTCGGGTTCGAGGTCGACTCGGCAGCGGGCCGGTTCCGGTTGCACCTGGCGCTGATGCTGCGGCGGTTGCGGGAGAACGCGGACTGAGATCAGGGCGTCGAGATCGTCGCCGGCCGCGACGATCTCGACCTGGCTCGTCCTTCAGGCGACCTCTCGCGCCCGCGTCCCGATCTCCTGCCGCGCCAGGCGGGCCTGCTTGGCCATGTTCCACCCCAGCACGCCGATCACCTCGCCGTCGCGCCGATACCGCACGACGAAGCGGCGCCCGGCCACGTCGCCGTCCACAACGGACACCTCGGCGTCGGCGGAGGGCGTTCCGTGGACCTGGATCTTCGCGTCGAACTGGTCGGTCCAGAAGTACGGCACCGGGGTGTAGGCCGTGTCCGCGCCGAGGATGTTCTGCGCGACGGCGATGGCCTGCTCGGTGGCGTTGGTGCGGTTCTCCAGCCGCACCATGTGGCCGAGGGTCTCGTGGTGCCAGCGGGCGACGTCGCCGGTGGCGTAGATGCCGTCGGCAGCGCGGCAGCGGGAATCGCACACGACGCCGTTGCCGAGCGTGAGTCCGCTGTCCTGCAACCACTCCGTCGCCGGTGCGGAGCCGAACGCCACCACCACGACGTCGGCGGGCAGCACCTCGTCCGTCTCCAGTCGCACTCCGGCTACCCGGCCGTCCTGCGAGACGAGGCCCGTGACGGCCACGCCCAGCCGCAGGTCGACGCCGTTCTCGGCGTGCAGGTCGGCGAGCAGGCCCGCGGCGAGCGGACCGACCTGCAGGGCCAGCGGGGCGTGCTGCGGGCCTACCAGGGTGACCGCCACGCCCATGCCGCGGGCGGTCGCCGCGATCTCGGCGCCGAGCACGCCGTCGCCGACGACGACGGCCTGGGTGCACTTGGCCAGGTCCTCGCGCAACGCCAGCGCGTCGTCCACGGTGCGGAGGGTGTGCACGCCGGACAGGCGGTCCTGGCCGGGAAAGGTGCGCGGCCGCAAGCCGGTGGCCACCACGACGTTCTCCGCGGTGAAGGCCTGGCCGGACGCGGTGCGGACGGTGCGTGCGGCGGCGTCGAGGCTCACCGCGGCGTCGCCCAGCACGAACTCCACGTCCAGGCCGTGCAACGTCTCGGCCGGTCGCAGCTGGGCCTTCTCGGGCGCCCAGCTGCCGGACAGGACCTGTTTGGACAGCGGCGGCCGGTCGTAGGGGAGGTGCCGCTCGGCGCCGAGAACCGTCAGCCGGCCGGTGTAGCCCTTGCGGCGCAGGGCTTCCGCGGTGGCGAGGCCAGAGGCGGAGGCGCCGACGACCAGCACGCTGCCGGGCGCGGTCACTCCTGCACCACGATGGCGGCGGCGGGGCACACGCTGGCGGCCTCGCGGACGAGGTCGTGCAGGTCCTGCGGCGGCGCCTCGTCGAGCAGGACGACGATGCCGTCGTCGTCGCGCTGGTCGAAGACGTCGGGGGCGAGCAGCACGCAGGTGCCCGCTCCGCAGCACTTGTCCTGGTCCACGGTGATCTTCATGTGCGTTGGTTCCTTCTACGAGTCGTTGGTGACCGGGGCCAGCCAGAGCCCGACGAGGGCGTCGATGAGGCCGGTCGCGGCGTCGTGCCAGGTGGCACGAGGGGTGGGGGCGTCCTCGGCGAGTGCGCGCTCGCGCTCGGCGATCATGTGCACGAGCAGTTGCCGCGCCATGTCCTTGCGCTCGGCGCGCACGTCGTCGGGGAGGTCGGGCAGGCAACTGTCCAATCCGGACAGAAGGCGCGTCAGGGACGGCGTCTGCGTCTCCTCGACGAGGATCGGCCGCAGGACGGGGTCCGTCATGACCTGGGCACCGAACCTGGCGAACCACGTGGGACTGCCCACGGCGGCCAGGTGGTCGGTGACCGGCCGCACGAGGCAGGCGATCCAGTCCCGCAGTTCGGTGCTGTCACCCACCTCGGCGACCGCGCGGGCGCGGATCTCCTCGATCCGGGCGGTGTGCTTGCGCGCGATCGCCCGGACGAGATCGGCTTTGGTGCCGAAGTGGTAGCCGACAGCCGTGTTGTTGCCCTGCCCGGCAGCTTCGCTGACCTGGCGGTTGGACACGGCCAGCACCCCGTCCTCGGCGAACAGTCGTTCGGCCGCGGTCAGGATCAGTTCGCGGGTCTGCGCCGCCCTGGAGGGGCTGTTGTCGACCTTGGTCATCTTCTCACCATCGCACCGGTAGTTCCACGAGCCCGCCGACGACGAGGCCCTCGACTCGACGCAGATCATCCACCGGCACCGCCAGCTCCAGCGACGGGAGTTTGCGCAGCAGCACCTCGAGCGTGGCCTGAAGCTCGGTGCGGGCCAGTGGCTGGCCGATGCACGCGTGCGCACCCTGACCGAACGCGAGGTGCTGGTTCGGGCTGCGGCGCAGGTCCATCTCGGCGGCCCTGTCGAACACGGTCTCGTCGCGGTTGGCCGCGCCCATGCTGCACATCGCGGTGGTGCCGGCGGGCAGCACGACGCCGCCGATCTCGATCTCCTCGCTGATGAAGCGCGACATGCCGAGGCCGCCGTTGGCGTCCATCCGCAGCGCTTCCTCGACCGTGGTGCGCACCAGCGAGGGGTCGCCGAGCAGGTCCTCCCAGAGCCGCCGGTCCGCGAGCAGCATCGCGACCATCTTGACGATCATGTTCGCGGTCGTCTCGTGCCCGGCGATCAGCAGGCCCATGCCGGTGGCGATCAGCGTCGTGTCGGACATCGGCTGCTCGTCGAGCAGGAGGGCGCTGAGGATGTCGTCACCGGGGTTCGCCCGCTTGGCGGCGATGTGCCCGCCCATGTACTGCCAGAACTCGCGCTGGGCGGCGTCCATCTCCTCCTGGGTGAACTTCGTCATGCTGAGCATCACGTCGGACCAGTGCGAGAAGCGGTCGCGGTCGGCGTCGGGCACGCCGAGCATGTCGCAGATGACCCAGACGGGCAGCGGGAAACCGAGGCCCGCCTTGAGATCGGCTGGTCCGCCCTTGGCCACCATGTCGTCGATGAGCTGCTCGGCCATCGCCGCGATGCCCGGCCGCAGCGCGTTCATCCGCTTGGCGGTGAACCACTTGCCGATGCTGCGCCGCCACGTCAGGTGGCCCTCGCCCTCCTGCGGGATGGCCGTCGCCATCTCGCTGTTGAAGATGCCGCCGTCCTCGCTGTCCGCCATCCGCGCGCCACCGTCGCCGGGAGTCGGCCGGGTGAAGCGGGGATCGGACAGGACCTGCTTGACGTCCTCGTGCCGGGTGAGCAGCGCGGCCTCGTCACCGCTGGCGAGTTTCACGTGTGCCACCGGGCATTTCGACCGCAGCTCAGCCCACTCGGCGGGTGGTTCGAGAGCGGCGTCGACCGGGAACGGGAAACGCGGCAGATCGTCTACTTCGGACATTCGGGAGTTCCTTCGTGGTGGGAGGCGTCTCTTTTTCACCATGCCCACCCGGGATGCTTTAAGTCAAGCGACTGACTTACACTGGGAACGTGCTCCTCGAAGAGACGCGTCCGGTGACGCGCCCGAACGTTGTCGTGGCCGTGCTGGCGATGGGCGGCATCGTCGTCTCGCTGATGCAGACGCTGGTGATCCCCCTGTTACCGAGATTTCCGCAGCTCCTGGGCTCGTCGCCAGGCGACACGGCCTGGGTGATCACGTCGACGCTGCTGGCCAGCGCGGTCGCGACACCCGTCATCGGCCGGCTCGGCGACATGTTCGGCAAGCGCCGGATGCTGCTGGTCAGCCTGGTCATGCTGGTGGCGGGCTCGGTGATCGCCGCGCTCAGCTACTCGCTGCCGCCGATGATCGTCGGACGCGTGGTGCAGGGACTCGCCGTCGGCGTGATCCCGCTCGGCATCAGCATCATGCGGGACGAGCTGCCGCTGGAACGGCTGGCCGGGGCGACCGCGCTGATGAGCGCCTCGCTGGGCGTAGGCGGAGCGCTCGGCCTGCCCGCGGCGGCGTTCCTGGTCGAGCAGAGCGACTGGCACATGCTGTTCTGGACCTCGGCGGCGGCCGGGGTGATCGTGCTGGTCGCGGTCCTGATCGTGGTGCCCGAGTCGCCGGTGCGCAGCGGTGGCAGGTTCGACTTCCTCGGCGCGGCAGGGCTTTCGGTCGCGCTGATCTGCCTGCTGCTCGGCGTGTCCAAGGCGTCCTCGTGGAACGCCGGTGCCACCACGTGTCTGTTCGTCGTGGCAGCGGTCGTGCTCGGGCTGTGGGGCTGGTGGGAGCTGCGGTCGTCACAACCACTGGTGGACCTGCGCACCACCGCGCGCCGGCAGGTGTTGCTGACCAACGTCGCGTCGTTGGTCTTCGCGTTCTCGATGTTCGCGCAGTCGTTGGTGCTGCCGCAGATCCTGCAGCTGCCGGCGTCCACCGGTCACGGCCTCGGGCAGTCGTTGCTCGTCACGGGTCTGGTGCTGGTGCCGTCCGGACTGGTCATGATGGCGACGGCGCCGGTGTCCGCCCGGATCACCACGGCTCGCGGACCTCGCGTGACGCTGATGCTGGGCGCCATCGTGGTCGCTTTGGGGTACGGCGCGGGCGTTTTCATGATGACCGCGGTGTGGCACCTCGTCGTCGTGTCGGCCGTGATCGGTGCCGGCATCGGCCTGGGTTACGGCTCGATGCCCGCCCTGATCATGGGCGCCGTGCCGACGTCGGAAACCGCCGCGGCCAACAGCCTCAACACGCTGATGCGCGCGATCGGCACGTCGGTCTCCAGCGCGGTCGCGGGCGTGGTGCTCACGCAGGTGTCGATCCCGTTCAGCTTCGAACTGATCATGGGCCTGGGCGCCGCGACCGCGCTCGTGGCGTGCGTGGTCGCGGCGTTCATCCCTCGGGTCAGCCGAAGAACTCCGTGAGCGCACGCGCGACGGCGTCGGGTGCCTCCTCGGCGAGCCAGTGCCCGGCGCCGTCGACCTGCACGGCCTTGCCGTCGACCGCGATGTTGGGCAGCGCCGCGACCATCTGCTCGTAGGACAGCACGGACGCGAGCCCCAGCACCGGCGGCGTCAGCTTGGCGTACGTCTTGCCGTCGGCGATGTCCTGGTGGAACGCCTGGTACCAGCGGTTGCTCGCGCGGATGGCCTCCGGCGAGTTGTAGGCCCGCGCGTAGATCGACCTGGAGCGCTCGTCGATCGCGTCCGGGTTGAACGCGGTGTTCGCGAACAGCCAGTCGATCAGGAACCGGAACCGCCCGGCGAGCAACTGCTCCGGCAGCGTCTGGACCTGGTTGAACGCGAACCACCACAGGCTGAACTGGCCGGGCGGCGGCAGCAGCGGGATCTGGTAGTAGCTCTCGTCGGGGTGCAGCACGTCCAGCAACGCCACCTTGCGGGTGGCGGCGGGGAAGTTGGCCGCGAAGCTGAACGCGACCTGGCTGCCGATGTCGTGCCCGGCGAGGCCGACCTTCGCGTACCCGAGCTTCTTGACCAGCTCGTGGATGTCGGTCGCCATCGTCTTCTTGTCGTAGCCGCCCTGAGGCTTCTCCGAGCCGCCCATGCCCCGCAGGTCGACCGCGATCACCCGGAACTTCGTGGCGAGCGCCGGCATGATCTTGTGGTACTCCCACCACGTCTGCGGCCAGCCCGGCAGCAGCACGAGAGGTTCGCCGCGCCCGCCGGTGACGTAGTGCAGGCGCACCCCGTTGACCTGGGCGTAGTTGTGCTGGAACCCGGGAAGGTTCGCCTCGCGGGTGTTGTCGGCGGAGGCCGCGCCGGTGCCGGCGGCCCCGGCGAGTGCGGCGCCCGCACCCAACGCGAACACGCTGCGTCTGTTCAGCTCTGACATCTCGGTAACCCCCAAGCTCCGGCCCGGCCCGCGCCGAGCGCCGGTAGAGCCTAGGCCGAGATGGCCGCGTCACCGGGAAAGTTGGTACGCCACAGTTGGCCAGACCTCGCCCTTGATCTCACGGTCCTGGTCGCGGGCGGGATCGCGGACGAACCCCGCGCGTTCGGCCACCTTGCGCGACCCGAGGTTGTCGCGGTGGGTCCACAACCGCAGCTCGTCGGCCGCGTGGTTCGCGAAGATCCACGCCACGAACTCGGTGAGGGCTCGGGTGGCGAGACCCCTGCCGCGGGCGTGGGCGGCCACCAGGTAGGAGACGTGGCCGATGCCGTTCTCGACGTCGACCGCCATGTTGCCGCAGCGCTCACCGTCGTCCTCGATGCAGAACGACGCCACGTCGGGGTCCGCCGACCTGGCCACGACGGCCGCGGCGACCTGGTCCGCGGTGATCGTGGGCGGGTCGGCGGTGAAGCGTTGGACCTCGGGGTCCTTGGTGGCCTCCGCGTACCAGGCCGCGTCCTCGACCGTCCACTCACGCAGCCTCACGAGAGCTCGGCCGAGTCGGTGAGGTTCAGCTTGCGGCGGGCCCGCTGGTAGAACGTCGTCATGCCGAGCCGCACCACGCGGGCGGCACCGGCCCTGCCCCGCAGCGATACCCGGTCACCTGCCTCGACGTAGCCCGCGACCATGCCGTCCACCTCGACGGCCAGCCGGCCGCTGGACGGCAGCAGGTCGAGCTCCACCTCGTCGTGGACCGACAGCACGATGCCGCGGCTGTAGGCGGAGTGCGGTGCGGCCGGGGTGACGAGCAGGGCCTCGACGGACGGGCTGGTGATCGGCCCGCCCGCGGAGAAGCTGTACGCGGTCGAGCCGGTCGGGGTCGCGACGATGACGGCGTCCGCGGCGTAGCTGACGAACCGCTGCCCGGCCACGCGGACGGCGACCCGCGCGCTGCCGTCGCCGGGGACGCGGACCACGGCGATGTCGTTGAAGGCGGTGACCTTCTGGTCGCCGAACGTCGCGTCGACGGCCAGACGGGGTTCGACGGTGAAGTCGTGGGCGTCGATGGCGGACAGCGCGGCGGGCAGGTCGGGGACGTCGACCTCGGCCAGGAAGCCGAGTTTGCCCAGGTTGACGCCCAGGACCGGGGCCTTCTCGCCGTCGGCCATGCGCATGGCGCGCAGCATCGTGCCGTCGCCGCCCAGGCTCACGAGCAGGTCGGCGCGGCGGCCGAGCTCCTCCGCGGAGACGGGGGTGGCCTCGCAGCGGAGGCGCTGGATCTCGTCCTTGATGCCGAGGATCTCGACACCGCGCTTGGTCGCCCAGCCGAGCACGGCCTCGACCGCAGCGGCGGAGTCTCGTTGCGGGTGCAGCACCAGACCGGCGGCGTGCACGTCAGTTCGTCTTCTGTCGAGTCACGTGGTCAGTCTGCCGAATTTCGCCGGGTCGTGTCGGGCCGAAGTGCGCCACTGTGGACGTGCGTGCGTCGTGGAGGTTCCTCGGCCGAACGGCTGATGTTCGGCCCGCTGAACCGGCCGTTCGGCGAACGGCGTTGACCTTGAGGAGGAGTTCGCGGACCCGAGCGGTTTCTAGGTTGGCCGCATGACCATCCTCCTGTCCGATCCGGTCGTGCGCACCATGCGTGTGCTCGACAACGGAGAACCCCTGGTACCGCTGATATTTGCGCCTGACGTGCTGGTCAGGCAGGGGCTGGCGGAGCGGTTGGTGGAGGCGCGCGCCGCGCTGCCGTCCGGTGTGGACCTGCGGGTGATCGAGGGACACCGCAGCATCGCCGACCAGAGCGCGATCATCGAGCGGTACACCGGTGAGCTGCGGGAGCTCCACCCGTCGGCCGACGCCGTCGAACTGGACCGCCTGTCGAGCCGCTTCGTCGCACCGCTCGCCGTCGCCCCGCACGTCGCCGGCGCGGCCGTCGACCTGACGCTGGTCACGTCGTCGGGTGCGGAGCTGTGGATGGGCACGGAGGTCGACGCCACGCCCGAGGAGAGCGACGGCGCGTGCTTCTTCGACGCCGATGTGGACGGGGAGGCGCGCTACAACAGGACCGTCCTGGCCAATGCGTTGAGCGGCGCCGGGCTGGTCAACTACCCCACGGAGTGGTGGCACTGGTCCTACGGCGACCGCTACTGGGCGTTGCTCAGCGGTGCTGACCACGCCGTCTACGGACCAGTGGAGGTGCCTGCGTGGGCGCGCTCGTGACGAGCCTCCGCCAGGTGTCGGCGGCGCCCTCGCTCTCGGTCGACCTCGCCGCGGTGGCCGCCAACACGAGGCGGTTCGTCTCGCTCGTGCGCGGTTCCGTCATGGCGGTGGTGAAGGCCGACGGGTTCGGGCACGGGCTCGGCGACGCCGCCCGCACCGCGGTGGCTGCGGGTGCCGGCTGGGTCGGGGTCACGTCCCTGGCCGAGGCGGTGGCGGTGCGGGAGTCCGGTGTGGACGTTCCGGTGCTGAGCTGGCTCAACCCGGTGGACGTCGACGTCAGGTCGGCAGTCCGGTACGGGATCGACCTCAGCGTGCCGAGTCTGGAGCACCTCGCGGCGATCGAGCGGGCCGGGCCGGTGCGCGTGCACCTGCAGCTGGACACGGGGATGGCGCGCGACGGTGCCGCGCCGGACGAGTGGCTGGCGTTGATGTCGGCGGCTCGTCGCGCCGAACTGGCGGGGAAGGTCTCGGTCGTCGGTGTGATGGGGCATCTGCCCTGTGCCGACACGCCGGGAATGAACGAGGCGGGGAAGCGGGCGTTGCTGCGCGGCGTGGAGATGGCGCGGCAGGCGGGGTTGCGGCCGTCGGTGCGGCATCTGGCGGCCACGAGCGCGGCGTTGACGGACCCCGGCAGCCATCTGGACGTGGTCCGGATCGGCGCGGGTCTGGTGGGGATCGACCCGTCCGGGACCACCCGGCTGCGCTCCGCGTTGCGGTTCACGGCGCCGGTGGTCCAGGTGCGGAGGGTGCGGGCCGGCGTCGGGGTCGGCTACGGACATGCGCACGTGACCGAGCGCGCGACCACGTTGGCGCTGCTGCCGGTCGGTTATGCGGACGGGGTGCCGCGGGCAGCTTCGGGACGGGCCGAGGTGTTCGTCGGAGGTCGCAGGCGGCCGATCGTCGGGGTGATCTCGATGGACCAGGTCGTGGTGGACGTGGGGGACGACGTGGTGGAGCCGGGGGACGAGGCCGTGGTGTTCGGAGCTGGGGACGACGGTGAGCCGACGGTGGGCGACTGGGCCCGGTGGGCGGGAACCATCCCGCACGAGATCGTGACCGGCATCGGCGCACGGGTGCAGAGGTTTGTGCGATGACGGGCGTGTGTGAACGCGTGGTGGGGTTCGGTGCGCGGGGGCGTGCGGTCATGGGCCCGCCTGGTGTTCGTGGCGGACGTGCATGCGGTGGCGGTCTCGCCCATGCAGATGCCGAGGTTTGTGCGATGACTATTGCTTCAGTGCTGACCAATATCAATCTTGCGCGTGGGGTGCGGCGATGAGGGGAATCAGGGTCGCCGTCATCGGCGGCGGACAGAACTGCGAGCACGACGTCTCCGTGGCGTCGGCGGCGTCGGTGCGGTCGGCGCTCGACCCGGCCAGGTACGAGGCCGTGGCGCTCACGATCGGCCGCGACGGCCGGTGGTACGGCGGGAACGGGCAGGTCCTGGGCACGCTGACGTCCGGCAGCCTGGCCGCCGCGATCGACGTGCTGGCGAGCTGCGACGTGGTGTTGCCGCTGGTCCACGGGCCGCTGGGCGAGGACGGGACGCTGGCCGGCCTGTGCGAGCTGGCGGGCGTGCCGTACGTGGGCTCGCCGCTGCGGGCCGGTGCGCTCGCGATGGACAAGTGGGCCACCAAGCTCGTCGCCGAGGCCGTCGGGGTGCGCACGGCGAAGGCCAGGCTGGTCACCAACGCGTCCACTGTGGACTTCACCGGCCCGGTCGTGGTGAAGCCGGTGGCGGCGGGGTCGAGCTTCGGCGTCACGCTCGTCGACCACGAGGCGGATCTCGAACCCGCGGTGCGCGAGGCGTTGAAGCTGGACGACCGCGTGCTGGTCGAGGAACTCCTCGAAGGCAGGGAGATCGACATCGCGGTGCTCGACGACCCGGACGAGGGGCGCCGGACCGGGCCGCCGCTGGAGATCCAGGTCCCTGGCCTGTTCGACACCACCCAGAAGTACGACGGCAGTGCGACGTTCGTGATTCCGGCGCCGTTGGCCGACACCGAGCTCAAGGGGCTCGAAGACGCGGCACTCGAGGTCTACGAGGCGCTCGGCTGCCGTGGGCTGGCCAGGATCGACTTCTTCCTGACGAACGACGGCCTGGTGCTCAACGAGGTCAACACCATGCCGGGCATGACGGCGGAGTCGCAGGTGCCCAAGATGTTCGCGGCCGCCGGACTGTCCTATCCGGACCTGCTGGACAAGCTCATCAGGGGAGCGATGCGGTGAAGCGCATCGCCGGGCTGGACGTGTTGCGCGGCATCGCGATTCTGCTGGTGATGCTGCGGCACGCGTTCCCTGACGTGTTCCCCGGCGCCGGTGTGGTCGGCGTGGTCGTGTTCTTCACCTTGAGCGGCTACCTGATCACCGGCGTGCTCGCGAGGGAGCTGGGGAGCAAGGGGCGCGTCGACTTCAAGCGGTTCTACCTGCGCCGGGCACGCAGGCTGTTGCCGGCGTTGATCGCGCTGACGGTGGTCTTCGTCGTGGTGACGCTGGTGTTCGACCCGTTGGGGGAGCGGGACAGGCTGGTCCGGACGGTGCTGGTGCTGCTGACGTTCACCGGCAACCTGCCGATCGGCGGGGTGAGCCCGGCGGCGTTCCACGGCTGGACACTGGCCACCGAGGAGCAGTTCTACCTGCTGTGGCCCGCGTTGCTGGCGTTCGCGTGGGTGCGCAACCGGACGGGCGCGGTGCTGGTCGTCACGGCGCTCGGGGCGCTCGCGGCCTGCACGGCGACGCTGATCTGGTTGTGGCCGAACGCGGACAACGCCTACGCGCTGCCGACGTCGTGGTTCGTGTGCTTCGTGATCGGCGCGGCGACGAGGCTGAAGCTGACCAGCGCGCCGCGGTGGATGGTGCCGATCGCGCTCGTCGGGCTGGCGGTGTTGTCGGTGATCCCGTTGCGGGGCCACCCGTTGACGTACCTGGTCGCGGGTCCGGCGATCGCGGGCTGCACGGCGGTGTTGCTGCTGGTCTGGTCGAAGTGGGAGCAGGTGGCGACGCCGATCCGGCCGCTGGTGGCGCTCGGGGTGTTGTCGTACGGCGCCTACCTGTGGAACTACCCGCTGACGTTGTGGCTGCGGCCGGAACTGGGCGCCGCCGCCGGACCGATCGCGGCGGTGCTCACGGTCGTGGCGGCGGCGCTCAGCTGGCGTTACGTGGAGGAACCGGTCATGCGGCGAGGTAACCGTTCACCAGCGTCCGCCAGGCTTTCTTGACGTGCCAGCCGTCGGGCTCGCTGGGGTCGAGGTAGTAGATGCCGTGCGTGCACGGGTTGGTGCCGTTGAGCCGGTAGGTCCACCACGCCCAGCCGATGCCGTTGTCCTGGAAGGCTCCCAGCACGTCGCGGGCCTTCCCCTTGGCGACGGCGTCGTCGTTGCAGCCCTCGATGCCGACCTGGTTGATCCACACCGGTACTGAGTGCGCGGCGCGGAAGTCGGTGATGACCTTGATCCGGTTGAGCGGGTTCTCGAAGATGAAGTAGTTGCAGGTGTAGATGACCTTCGGGTCGACCGTGGTGTAGGCGCCCTCCAGGTGACTGCAGCTGTAGTTGTCGTTGGGCCCCACCACGATCGGCGTCCGGCGGTCGATGCCGCGGATCACCCCGATCATCTCGTCGTAGAACGCCCGCACGTGGGCGTCGTCCTGACCGACGGGCTTGGGCTCGGGAAGGATCTCGAACGCGCCGATGTACGGCGTGGCCTTGTACTTCCGCACGAGGAACTGCCAGACCTCTTTGAACTCCTGCTTCATCACGGGGTTGGTCCAGAAGTTGTCAGGGCGCCCACCCGCGCCCTGCCCGTAGTCGGAGTCGACGAACAGCGTGATCCACAGGCCGGCCGAGCTCGCCTGCTCGATGGTCCTGTCGAGCAGGTCGAGGTGTCCCTGCTTGATGTGGCTGGGGTTGTTCGGGTCGGGGTCGCGGCTGTCCACGTCGTCCTTCCACTCGCCCCACCAGCGCAACGGGATCCGCACCGAGTTGGCGCCCGCCGTCACGTGGTCGCCGGGGTCCTGCGGCCCGACGGTGCCCCAATGGCCCCAGTTGTAGCCCCGCAGCACGATCGGGTTGCCGGACGGATCGACGACGTTCGCGCCCGACACCGAGAGTCGTGCCGGCGCCGCGGACGCCGGAACACTCCCCAACAACAACCCCCCGGCCGGCGGCCCCCCCAAAACAACCAATCAGAGAGTACAAAAGCA